>NZ_CP132943.1 GCF_040359615.1 Tunturibacter psychrotolerans
CCCTCGTCATCGATCCTTTCAAGGATCGGAAGACCGGCAAGGCGATGTATCCCTATGGCACCATCCCGCGGCTGTTGCTCTTCTGGATTGTCACCGAGGCCACTCAGAACAAGAGCCGACATATACGGCTAGGCAACAGCTTGGACGCCTTCATTCGAGCGGTGGGGCTGAGCCCACGTACAGGGGGAGGGAAGCGGAGTGATGCAAAGCGTCTAACCTCCCAGATAGAGCGCCTCGTCCGCGCGTCCATCAGCTTTGAGAGCGAACAGGATACCCACCGGGCGTGGGTGGATATGAAGATTGCCTCCCGCGCCGAGTTCTGGTTCGATCCTGCCCGCACCAATCAGGACAATTTATGGGATAGCTGGATCAAGCTCGGGGAAGAGTTCTACGACGCAATCACGGCGGCGCCGGTACCGGTCGATGTCAGAGCCTTGCGTGCTCTAAAGCGTTCACCTCTGGCACTCGACCTTTACGCTTGGCTCACCTACACGACGTTCACGGCTGCTCGGAAAGGGAAGAGCAGGCTCGTTCCCTGGGAAGGCCTGCACGCCCAGATGGGGGCGGAATATGCCGAAGTGCGAGACTTCAAAAAGAAGGTCATCGTCACCCTAAAGAAGGTGCAACTGGCGTACCCAGCGATGAAGGTAGAAAGCACAAAGGTAGGCCTAGTCGTCCACCCATCAAGCACCGCAATCCCCATCACGAAGGTCAGGCCGCTCCCCCCACATAACCGGGAAGTCAGCAGCTTGAATATCCACAAAAAACCTGTGTAATGAGCCACTTTTGCACGGTGAAACGGTCCCGGAGGATTTGCCGGACTTTTCGCTTATTCACGGTGAAACGGTCCCGCCGCTACGGTGAAACGGTCCCGAAATTTCGCTGCTTAAAGGAAGCCTGTAGTTAAAGCATGTAGGTTTTTAAATTCCTCGTAGTCGATGAAGCCCGCTATGTGAATATCTTTAAGGCAAAACTCAAACGACGAGGCAAATCGGCTGAAGAAAGGAGACTGGAGTGATCAGGGGAGAATGGCAAAATCCAGCCCTCACGCGATGCGATTCCAAGCTCGCCTTTCGCTCGCTGAACCAGGCGGCGATCCAGGCCGAACGGGCCAGTAGCCGCACCGGAGAGTTGATCATCGCCTATACCTGTTTCGATTGCGGGGCCTTTCACATCGGACATGCCGATCTCTCGCAGCAACTGGCTCACACCGTTTCGGTCGAACCTGGCTGCCGGGAGTGCAACCTGCCCATCCCGGAGGCCAAAAAGCGACGAGCTCGTGCCTGTTCCGCCAAGGCAATCTACTGCTCCGACCGGTGCCAAAAAGTGGCGGAGAGGAAAAGGCGCGCCCAGCGTCAAATGGCTAGCGTTACCCCGCAGTGAGGGCGAGGGGTAGCGTCGCTATCAGGTAGCGAATCGCTACCGGGTAACCTGTGAAGTGCAGCCTCAAACAATGGCCACTCCCGATAGGCAGTGAGGGACTCGAACCCCCGACAGCCTTGCGCCCTATGCCTGATTTCGAGTCAGGTGCACTCCGCTTTCCTACCCCAGAGCTGCAATCAAAAAAACCAAGCCGCAAAAGGGGCAGGGAAGCCCTAATTAGGCTTGCGAGCTTCCGCTCGCCACAGATCATCGAATGAGATCGACCACAGTGGGTTGATTGGTGAGTGCGTAGGCTTCGTTGAGGACCGCACAGTTCACCAAGAGCATGTTGTTCCATGCGGACTCCCGACCATAGCCTCCGTGCACGTGTCCAAAGACATGCAGCCTGGGCTTTGTTCTGATCACGGCTTTGGTCAACTCCTGGCATCCGAGGTGCCGGGCCAGGATGTCTGGCTTGTCGAGGGTTCCAAAGGGCGGCCCGTGGGTGACGAGCACATCCGTGTCGCCGGGGATCTTGTCCCAGTGCCTGCGGATCGCCGCCCCGCGGTCTGCCGCGAATGCCCAGTCCCCAAGCACGGGCGTGACCGGCGAGCCCCAGAAGGTCAGCCCTTCCAGGGTGACGCCGGTATCTTCGAGGTAGACGGCGTTGGTGATACGTGCTCTCGCTTCTGTGGGTCGGACCTCGAAGAGGAGATCGTGATTTCCGGCGATGACGATTTTGTGTTTGTGGGGCAAGTTGCCGAGCCAGGCGTTGAAATCGTCGATCTCGTCCGTGGACTGTCCATGAACCATGAAATCCCCGGAGTGGATGAGGATGTCGGCTGGAGGCAGCGTCAGCCTCCTATGAAGACCGTGCGTGTCGCTGAGACACACGATGCGTACAGAGGTGGCCCTGGTCACCCGGCACGTTCCTTTTTTTCTACCTCCGCACGGCTTTCCCGCTCCCGCTTCTCAGCGGCCGCTTTGCACTCAAGCTGAAACGGATCGAGACCAAAGTTGCCGTTCGTGCGAGGTTCGTCGTCATAGTCTTTCGGTTGCCACAGATCAGTCATCGCATTCTCCAAATCTTCTAATTGCGCTTCTGGTTCTTTCACTGTGTCTGCTCGGGGGCAGGGTGCCCCAAAAACTTAGCTTTTTCCCGCCGCAGGCGCGACGGCTTCCTCTGTCTTCTGCCGTTTTCTAACCACACGTACAGCGTCTGGCCATATCTCAGGGAAGAGGTAACGGTCCCTCTCCTCGACCCCCTTGATCAAACTGTCGCGATAGTGTTTCTTATCTGCACTTGTCTGGGCCTGCAACCTCAAAATTGCGCCGATGACGATATCTGCTCGTGTCTGGTCTTTACGGCCTTGTGCAGTTACGCGGCTAAGGATCAGCCTCTCTTTTTCGGCAAGCTCTTTCTTCTGCTTTTGTATTTCGTCATATCGCCGCCTTTGATCCGGGGTCATCCTATCAATTTGGTTTGGCTTAGACGGCTTCTTCGCGGCTTCTGGCATGATGTCTTTGTACTCCCGTAAGTGAGTGTACAATATTCCGTAATGGGTACACCTTATATAACCCGAAATGCAATGAAGGGCGCACTTCAAGGTTTCCTGCAGAAACCGTGCGGTCATGACTGCGCCATGACAAAAACTGGCAAGGCATAGCTCTCATATGGCGATCTATCACCTCAACGCAAGGGTTGGCTCACGAAGTAGCGGCCAAAGCGCCGCTGCTAAGTTCGCCTATATCTGCCGCGAGGGCCGCTATGCCGATGGCAAGAAAACGAACGTGGACAAAGAGGAGCTTGTCCACGCCGAAAGCGGCAACATGCCAGCATGGGCTAAGGAGAATCCGGCCCTGTACTGGCAATCTGCCGACCTGTACGAGCGCGCCAATGGGCGGCTCTTTCAGCAGGTCGAAATTGCTTTGCCGGTCGAGCTGAGCGAGCAAGCGCGAATCCAGCTTGCACAGGAATTCGCTCTTGCTCTGTCCGCGACCGAGGCTGGACCGCTTCCATATTCGTTCGCCGTCCATTGTGGCAAAGGCGAAAATCCCCACGCACACATCATCGTGAGCGAGCGGGTGGGCGACGGTTATGACCGGACCCCGGAGACCTGGTTCAAGCGGGCGGCAGATACGAAGAAGCAGACTCCGGAGCTGGGGGGCGCGAAGAAGAGCGCCGCATTCCAGCCCAGGGAATGGCTGGGAGAGGTCCGCGAGCTGTGGGCCACACGTGCCAACGAAGCCCTGGATCTGGCAGGGAAGGAAGAGCGCATCGACCACCGCTCGTACGCCGCTCGGGGAATCGAACAGATCCCCACCGTCCACGAAGGCCCCAACGTGCGGCAACTGGTCAAGGACAAACGATTGGCGACGGATCGTATTGCCCTCACTTCGGAGATCCGGGAGGTGAATGACAAGCTTGCCGGCGAGCTTGCCGAGATCCGTACCCAGTCGGACCTCGCGCAGAAGCAGCTCGAGCTGCTGATGGAGGAGATCGAGCGGGGTGCCCTGATTGAAGCGCAGGAGCAGGCCGCGAAAGAACGGGCGGCGGAGGCCGCGATCCGCGCGAAGCGGGAAGCTGATCGTGAGGCGTCCAAAGCCGAGGCGGCAAGGAAGGCGGAGGAGGCCAAGCTGATCGAACCAGCGACGACCACCAACGCCGCGCTGGTTGCGATTGCGAATCGCATCGAGCAAGGGGGCACGGAACGAGTTCTGGTCTCGCGGCAGGAGGCGGCCATCTTCGTCGATGCAATGTTTGGCGTGGGCATCTCAGGGCGCTTGCATGGTCAGGGCAGAGGTGACAATTTTCTGAAACCCTTTGAGGAGGGTGTGCGATACCAGGTCGGGCAGAAGCGTAGGTCAGATGATTTGAAAGGTCTCGCCAACATCGAGGTGAGTCGCGCCAAGACGGGGTTCGAGTACGCGATTATCGCGATCAAAGACAAGGTGACCGAGTTCGTCTTCCACCTGCGCAACGCCGCGGCGAAGCAGTTGGATTGGGATACCAAGGTGCTCAAAAGCCGCGTCAAACAGATCGAACAGACCTCGCAGCCTCGCCAACGCAAAGACAATAGCCTCGGCCGATGAGGCGGTAAGAGTTCCCTGCCTTTTCATATCGGATCAGCCGCTACGGCCTAGCAGTCCATATGGGCTCCACCGGCTTCAAGCCGACACCAGCTTATCGCGTCAAATCCAAATAGACAGCATAAATCGTCGCCGATTTTGTCACGTTTTACCCTATGGCCCTATCCCCTGGGCATGACACCGCTCGTCTCCCAACCTGCTTTTTCGCCTCTTTCCCGTTATTGTGGCCATGTCAATTCACGACATGGTCACAAAACTCGTCCTCGCCCTGCTGATGGGCGCGTGCAACGCTGCCGGAGCTGCGCTTTATCGCAGGTTCGTCCGTCGTCGCTAACTCCACTACAGACAAGACAGCGCGCACCGTGCCTTGCAGCCAGTGCGCGTTGTTTGTTCTAAGCGCTATTGAGCATTTCCGGGTCGTTGTTGTGGACGTTGCCGATCAGAGCATTGCACGGGTTGGTCTCCATGGCGTCAGCATCGAAGGGGCGCAACAAGTCGATTCGACGGCGCTTCCGGGTCGGGGATACCCGCCGGCCTCGCTCGCGCCTGGATCTTGATCGGCTGGGGTGCAGCCCCTTCTTGCTCCTATGTGCGTGAGGAATCGTTACCGGATGGCCGCCGATCTGCCTTTGCTTTGGCTCGACATACCTCATGCGCCATCGTGAAACCTGACTTCGAGATCGAGGTTAACGGCGCGAATTAATCGTGGCTGACCCAAGGAGTTTCACCGATGACAATCACGCGCAACAATCTCCCCGCCTGGCTCTGCAATTTTTGCGGCCACATCTGGCCCTGCCGGACCGTCTACCTATATGAGATGCCCCTCCAGTGCTCATCCTGCCGCACCCGCCTCTGGAACGCTCTGCTGCCCGAAGACCCCGGCGGCGAGCTGCCCGGTGCATAGCGTCGCCGCCCGCGCCCGGCCTGCCTCAGTCCTGCGGGCCCGGCGCACGCTGTTTTGACGGCGACGATGACATCGAGCTTGCTCGCCGGACGATCCGGATCATCCCCTCGCGCCGCGTCTTTGGGCAAAAACTATGTTGGCGTTGGTATATATACCAACGCCAACGCACTCTTTATCCCTTAGTTTTTAGTTGCAACCCCAATTTTTTTATAACGTTACGCCTGGGAAAGCACAGAATATAGATAGGGTGCGTTAGGTATATATACCTAACGCACCGCATACTATGTCATAGTAGTTGTGGGAGAGAGATCATCATGCGTAGGTATATATACCTACGCATGAAATTCTAAAAAACTGGTGCCTAAATGCCGAAAGTTGGACGTCTTCAGATCGCCCGCGCTGACATCCTCAAAAGTTTTGAGGATGACCATCGCCGAGTGTTTTGGTCAGAGGACATTGGTCAGATACTTGATGCGAATAGGGCCTTTTGGCGGTTGAGCAGCGGCACCAGTTTAGGACGATTCATTCAATTCCTGATGACCAAGGGCGAACTGCGCGAGATCGAGCTAGCTCCCGTGAATCATGAAATTCGCAAGATTAACCGGTATGTCTGGAGAGAGGCTAGCCCTTTTGAGATAGCCCTTTCATTGAAACGAAACGCGTACCTCTGTCATGGAACCGCGGTCGCGATTCACGGCCTAAATGATCAAATTCCACATCGCTTCTACCTAAACAAAGAGCAGAGCCCGAAGCCTCGCTCTGGTGGCCTCACGCAGGCGAGCATCAATCGTGCCTTCGCCAGTAAGCAACGGGAGTCGCGGTTGATCTATCGCTTCGATCAGACTGAGGTCGCTGTTTTATCCGGGAAGAACACAGGCGATTTGGAAGTTGTCGAAATGAAGTACGAAAACGCCAACCTGAGAGTAACCAGTCTTGAGCGAACCCTAATCGACATTGCCGTGCGGCCTGCTTATGCAGGAGGCCCTCTACAGGTCCTTGCAGCTTACCGCGGAGCGAAAGATCGGGTCTCCGTTGGAACCCTAGTCGCTACGCTCAAAAAACTCGACTACATCTACCCGTTCCATCAGGTCATCGGCTTTTACATGGAACGGGCCGGGTACCCCGAATCCAAATACAAACGGCTGCAGGATCTAGGTCTTCAGTTCGACTTCTATCTCTCGTATGCCCTGAAAGACCCTGAATTTGTTCCGGGTTGGCGCCTATTTGTTCCCAAAGGCCTTAATTAGCTTCACTTGCTCCAGAACGAAATCGAAATAAAAGTCGAAGTCCCGTAAGCCTTCCTGGGGAACTGAGCCACGTACGCTGTCCCAGTCAGGGCGATGAAACTCACGCTGCTCTGCAATCAATTGCAACAGCTCGACCGGAACATCTTTAGCCTCAAAGATGTTCCGCAGCAGGTCTGCGTTCTCCTCCGATCCAAGATCGGTTCCGGTCTCAGTCACGATCAGGTGGATGTCATAGAAGTCGCGGGCTCGCGCTGAAGGGGTTCGGTTCAAAGGATAGCCAGGCATTTGCTGACAGATTGCTCGTAACTTCTCAATGGCAATCATTTCCGGGGCGTAAACGTAGATATCAAAGCTATCGAGCTCCCGCGCCAGTTTTCCTTTAGTGAACTCGAATTTGCTCAGTTCAATCGTGAATTTTCTCTGCTGTCTTGGACCAACCACTAGGGATTCCCGACGATGGGCCTGTTTATCGTCGCCGATCTCTAAATAGCGAGCTTTCTCCATCAGCTTGAACTCAACCACGTAGCCGCCCCATCGGTTCTGTCCTTCTCGCGGTGTAAAGGGGCGAGCACTGAAGACGAAGTCGAACACCACCCATCCGACAGTCGCAAAACGACGTTCTAAAGCCGTCTTCAAGCGGTGCTCTGCCTCTGCCACATCATCGAAGTCGTTTTCAATCGAGAAGTCGAGATCAAGCGAAGTACGATCACTGAGCCCGAGGGCAATTGCGAGCGCATTACCACCTTTGAGTACCACTTTCTCAAAGAAGTAGTCGTCAGAGAACACTGCCGTGATCGCAATTCGGCGCACCTCGTTATGGTCGAGCGTTGAAACTGTGGGCATACTTCCATTCTGCACGAACCCGCTGAACGGTGGGTTCAAATGCGACGGAGATAAATTCAATTCGTGCATATAAAGGTCACACATCCAGTCAGGAGAGAAATCATGATCGACCAAATCACACAAGGCTCGGGGTGTAAATGCGGATCACTCATCATCGAAAAGCTTCATCGCCTCGTGAAATTGTTCATAGGACCGCAGGGTTTCGGTCGGGTTCATCCGTCTTGATTCCGATATCGCTATAGGACGGTCGCTGGTTCGGCGCAACGATAACAGGCACTCCGGCGCACCGTTTTCTACCAGACTTTCGAGGATGCGATCACCGCGTCTCTGGTTTTCGCGATGCTGCGCTATCTCTCTATTTTCCTGTTCGGCTTTGGCGACGGCGGCCCGGTTTTCGGCCGGGAGATCAAAGCGCAGAATTTTGAAGAACCACGCCGCATATACAGCGAACGGCGCGACGATGAGAACCCAAACCGGTATCCACATGGCTATGAACGCTTGCCTCCGCCAAGCCAATACATAAACCGAGCTAGGACGAGCCGCCAGTTGATGGCGTTCCCGCGAAGCTTCACTTGTCTGTTAGCTGCGTTCGCTACTAAGGCGAGGTCAACGTAACGATGCAGCTCCGGCCCTTGTTCTGGCAATGCCTGTTCGAGCCTCTTGCCGTAAATATCTTGGATCTGCCGCAGAGCTGCCGTCATAGGCTCACCTATCGGATCGCGTTCTGGAAACAGCCAGGTCATTTCCGTATCTACTGAATTTTTGAAAGCCGCCCACATAAGAGCCGGGGTTTCGGGTTCGGTCCCTTCGCTCAACGGTCGCAAGCTGGCAATAAGAGCGTCCACCTGCTCAGCAGTCGGGCCGTCGCCAGTGTAGCTCCCCGCCTCATCCTCCCGCGCCTTGACCAGCTCGCCATGTCTGCAAAGGTATTGAAACAGCGTTTCGTCGGGATCGGCCATTGTCGGATTGTAAGTGGTGGCTACCTCCCCGTCGTGGCTTCTCCTGTTGCTACAATTCCGGCTATGGCCAGCAGCAGCGCAAAGCTCGATGAAGCACTAGCAGCAATTAGGAAGCAGGGGCATACCGCCAACACCGAGCAAACGACCATCGGCAGTACGGGCAAGGTGTTGATTCCGGTGAACGGTATCTTGCGAACGCACAACGAGATTTACGCTATGGCGGGAATGCCGCTAGAACGGGAATAGCTTCGTATGGCCGAAGCTACTCTTGGGCAAATAGACCAGCGCATAACCGAAATTGACGACTTGGTGTTTCGCGGGAACACCGGTCAGCTCCCTATGACGGTCGAAGGGCGGGCTCGTCTGGAAGACGAGGCGGGTAGCCTTATGGAGATACTTGCCAGGGCGTTGCATGAGAACGGCGCGGGGGAATATCAGACCCTCTATGACGCTCGCCAACAGGTCCGCAATCTCACCTTAGTTTCCGCCATGAGCCATCGGTATATGGAACTCCACCCCGAGCCTCAACCGGAAATAGATGCGGTCATTGCCGCAGCCTGCCAAGGCTACACCGATGGCACCGGACCGAAGGGCCAGGCCGGGAAAATGCTTGCCGCCGTTTTCGGCACAGTCCTCATAGAGCTACCAAGCGAAGTACCGCCGCCATCGACCAAGAGGAATTTCTTTAGCCGCTTCATGCGCCGGTAGGTAGCCCACGCCTGTGTTGTGGGGCGCTATCGTAAGAGACGATTTATTAAGTACTTTTCACGCATGATAATGTCCTTTTCCATGCGTGACCCTCGCCCTTCGCCAGCGTAGGTCCGCTTTGAGGTGCTTTTTATGTCAAAATCCACACTGCAGGTTACATCGACATAAAGATCCTCTTTGACGCGGATTCCACTTGCTGCGCACGACGTAGCCGTCGAAGCGTGCGAGGCAATATAAGATTAGAGCCTTTTCAAAGAGGGAGTTCACATGACTGTGATCGAAAAAATTCAACAGAATGCAGCGCTCCGTTTCGGAATTTTCGGAGGTTGCCTATTTTTTATAGTGCAAATCGCGCTTGCCCGGCTCGCCCCATCCTTTAAAAATCATGAATTATATAGCTTCTTTGTTCTTTCATTGATCGGGTTGGTATGCGGATGTGCAGGCTGGGCTGCCGGCATCGTATTGTCTCCCATTGGCAGTCAAGCGGCAGGAGCTCAAAAAGTTTTAGCCGGGTTGGCGCTTTTATGGACAGGTGTGGTCATTGGCCATCTTCAACAAATTTCTGGGGCACTAATTGAGTGGCAAAAAGGCCAGATTGATGGATCAATCAAAATTGAACTTTTGTTTGGGCTAGGCCTATTTCTTTTGGCTCTGTGCGTGACTTTCAATACACGCTTTGACGACGCGCCAAAAAGCATTTGAGTCGCAGTGGCCGTTGGTTAATCCGGACGATTCCAAACATTTTTCAGATTTGTGTTGACATCATTGAGTTTATAGTTATAAATACACACTTACTTCCGTGAAGAAGCTTGTTGTAGAACTAAGTATTGCTCCGACCGGGCCCAACAAAAATTTATGTTTTCGTCATCCATCCCCGCTCTGTTGAGGTGTGTCATGTCGGGTCTGATAAGAAGGACGATGTTTTTCGGAGCCATCGCGATAGCTCTGTCTTCTTTTGTTGGGTGTACTGATTTGGGGGAGGTAGCCAAGTTTTCAGCTTTGGCAGATAGTGCCTCAACATCGTTGACAGGTTTGGTTTCCGACTTCAAAGGAACCTGCCTTCGCTCAAACGCTCTTGCCCCTGTCAGGAATGGAGTACGGATCGATCAAAGAGATTGCTCCATCTACGATAAGTTGACACCAGAGATCCAGGCCGACCAAAAAGTTCTTACTGACTACCTTAAAGCACTCGGACAACTTGCCGCGGATAATGATCCTGGTTATAGCAAGCCGGTTACCGCCTTAGGGGGGCAATTTAAAACCGCCGGACTTAACGCAGATCAGGTAGCCGCTGCCGGGGCCGCATCTAGCCTAGCCGTGAAAATTTCAGACGCCGCGTTAGCGGGATATCGCAGAAAAAAAATAAGCAAGTTGGTGTCTGACAGCAATAACGACGTGAAGATACTGACTCAAGCACTCTCCAATATTGTCTCCACGGATTATGCCATTATGCTGAGCAACGAAGAAGAGGGTCTTCAGGACTACTACAACACTGCAATCAAAAATGATGCAGGGAAGGATCCACTTTCCGTAATTCTGATACAAAAACAGTTCGATGATGAGTCAGCCAATCTACAAAAACGCTTAGACGCTGCTAAGGCTTACGGAGTTTTAATGAAAAGTATTGCCGATGCAAATCAAAAGATAGCTGATCAGAAAGACGCTATTTCGTCAAAGGATTTGGTCAAACTCATTGGGCCACAACTTGCAGACATTGCACAGTCGACGAATGATCTTCGCCAAGCCTTCAAATAGGAGAGATGATAATGGCACTCACAGCAGATCAGGCAGTGCAGTTGGCGGTTGAGTTTCACGATCTCTCCACATCAGTTGCGAATGCTCGATTCAACAACTGGAATTCTTTAGCTCCAGCCGATCGTTCGGAACTTGAGGACATCCAGTGGACACTAATGAACTACTCATCCGACTTTGCAACAATATCGATGACCGCAACCTTGGCATCATTACCGAACGTTCTACAAAATATTAAAAACGCAACGCAGCAAGCGAACAACGCACTTCAGACGATCGCAATTTTCACCAAAATCATTACTGTGGCCTCTGCTGCGGCAGTTCTTGGAGCTGCAATCGCAAGTGACAATCCCAACGCAATCATGCAGTCGGCGGCCTCTCTTCTAACCGCAGCCACTACGTAGATCTACTTCTCTTTATTGGGTGCAGCGGTATTCGTAGAGTTGTTACTTGTAGAGTTGCTATTTACTCCTGAGCCAAAGTAAAAACCAATCACAGAGCCTATCAAGCCAGTCACGGCTGGCAAGATCGTTTGGAGCATTTCTTTTGTGTGATCCCAATGGTCAGCCCACGATGCGCTTTCGATAGAAGCCCAGACGATTATCCAGGCAAGCATGACCAGCAAGCCAACAGTAACAATCAACCGTACATAATCCCTTTGCCGATCGGGAACGTAGGGTGTCAGAGCATAGCCTGGAGGGGGATTTCTTATGGTGAGTGTTAAAGGTTCGTTTGGTGGCGGTGGTGATCCAGCGCCGGTTGGTGGCGGTGGTGCTCCAGCGTCGGTTGGCGGTGGTGGTGCTCCAGCTCCGGTTGGCGGTGGTGGTGCTCCAGCTCCGGTTGGCGGTGGTGGTGCTCCAGCTCCGGTTGGCGGTGGTGGTGCTCCAGCTCCGGTTGGCGGTGGTGGTGCTCCAGCTCCGGTTGGTGGCGGTGGTGCTCCAGCGTCGTTTGGCGGTGGTGGTGCTCCAGCTCCGGTTGGTGGCGGTGGTGCTCCAGCGTCGTTTGGCGGTGGTGGTGCTCCAGCTCCGGTTGGTGGCGGCGGTGCTCCAGCGTCGTTTGGCGGCTGCGTTAAATCTATGGTGAGATCTGACTCACCAGTTGTTGAATCCGATGTCTTAAGGGGCCCCGAACCAGTTCCTTGCATAAGGCCACCCTTTCATTCATCTCACTAGCTTCACTTCTTGAACATTACTTCCTTTTTTTAATAGGATCTGGGTGTCCTTATCATTGTTGGCATCGACAATTAATCCACTTAGACTGATGGCTTGTCGTAGGGCGTCCGAGAGGCTAATTTTTTGAGAGTTGGCTAGGCTCTGTAGCTGGTTGAACTGGTCTGCTGAAAAAACAACGTTGACGCGCTTGGAGCCCGTAGCTTGCGTCGTGGAAGAATCCTCTGAATTATCTGCGCTCATGACTCACTCCTTTTACGTATATTATACATAATTGTTACGTATTTTCAAGTATGCATTTTGCTTTTGATTGGAGTTGACCGACATATACATGAATCTATATATGATAAAGGACGTTATCATATATAGACGGGGTGAGTATGGACGAACGTGAACTGACGCTTGAAAACAAAAAGTTGGATCTCCAAGCAAAAGGTCTCCGTTTGGAGCAATCGAAAGCTCGATGGACCGCCGCCACCGTCATCATCTCGGTCGTCTCAGCTGCCGGCTCTATCGCTTACAACGCTTGGAGTGCCCACGAGACAGCACAGGACCAGTTCGCCACAAAATTGGTGGAGATCACCTTCGCAAATGATCATGCTGACGTAGGGATTCAAAAGGCCAATGCCATGGCATACCTCTTGGGAAAGCGGCTCCCGAGCGACCTGCGCGAAAAAATGTCTGATCCTGAGAGTTTCCGTAAAGAATTGGCAAAACGTTTCGTCGCTCCTTCCGGTGTTCTTCTCTCTGGCGATATCAGCTCTGACGAACAAAAAGACCTGCTTCGGATGTACGTTGCCGCCAACCCGAAGGATCGACAGACCGTAGTCAAATCGTGGAAAGCCATGTTTCCTCCCGATCAGATGTGGGTTGATGCTTTTGTAAGCAATCTTCAAAAACCAGAGCAGCAAAAGTGAGCGTTGAACTAATCCCTTCTCCTGCTACCGCTTCGACTTTGGGTCGCCTACCGGTGCTCTTCCAGTCCATGCCCAAAGGCGGCCGGCGCTTCTGGGAATTCTTTACTGTCAACATCCGCAACCCGAACACCCGGCGCGCCTACTTCAAAGCGGTCCTAGGCTTCGCCGCCTGGTGTGAGGATAAAGGTTTGGGGGATCTGGCCGGGGTGACGCCGATGCATGTCGCTGTGTATGTCGAGCAGCTCGGCCGCACGCACTCGAAGCCGACCGTCAAACAGCACCTCGCCGCGATCCGCATGCTCTTCGACTGGCTGGTGACGGGACACATCATGGAGAGCAATCCGGCCCATGCCGTCCGGGGACCGAAGCACAGCGTTCGCAAGGGCAAAACTTCCGTCCTCTCGGCCGAGGAGATGCATGAGCTGCTGGCCGCCATCGACACGACTTCCCTGCTCGGGCTTCGCGACCGCGCTCTGATCGCCCTGATGGGCTACACCTTCGCCCGCGTCGGCGCCGCCACCGGAATGAAGGTCGAAGACTTTTATGTCCAGAAACGCCGCGGCTGGGTACGGCTGCATGAGAAGGGCGGCAAGGTAACCGAGCTTCCCTGTCATCACAACCTGGACCAGTATTTAGAGGAGTGGATTGCGGCCTCCGGGCTCGGCAGCGAACCCGAGGCTCCGCTCTTCCCTACCCTGCGCCATGGCCGGCTGACCGATCGCACACCCCTGCCCCAGGCCAATGTGCACATGATGATCCAGCGGCGGGCACGCTCTGCGGGGCTGCGCACCAGGATCAGCGCTCACAGCTTCCGCGCCACCGGCATCACCACCTACCTGCAGAACGGCGGCAAGCTGGAGATCGCCCAGCAGATGGCCGGCCATGAATCGGCACGGACCACCGGACTCTACGACCGGCGCAACGATCAGATCGCCCTCGATGAGGTGGAGCGGATTGCCTTCTGATTACGCTGTATTAAGTAGTTGGTTGATGATCCAATATGTTCGGTGATAGGTGAGCAGTAAAGTGCCCCCCCCTTGTTCCCTATGGGGCGCAAAACAGACTACGCGCTCATCTTTGGTATATCGGATTCAGGGCAAGCACAAAGCGCTTAGCACCTAATAGTGGATGCATACACATATATTCGTTAAACCCTCCTCAGACTCTGATTGTGTTCAACCGGACAGCGAAACTGTTGACCGTAATAACTTCGTCATTCCGCAGAACTTCGCTGAGTTTTATGAGCGATACCCACACCACGTTCGCAATTTCGTCCGTCGTCATCTCTTCAATTGCTCATTAGAAGAGAAGCAAGATCGGGAAAGTGAACTGCTGGTTTTTTTGCTCACCCTTCCAGAGATATCGAAATATCGTAATTCCGGGGTGAACGGCAATCCCAATGGATGTACCGACCGCATCATGACGTTCGACCCAGTGCGTAGCTATGGATCTTCCGCAGCTCGTTTCTTCTCCTATGTAAATTTGATTTTGCTCAACAAGTTCATCTCGCTGGAGAAAAAAACATTACGAAATCCAGCGAGTCGCAAAAATAATTACCGGATTCTGGGAAACGATGAGGGTTCTCTCGAATCGGCATCGATAACCGAGGACAATTTAGTTCGACTCTCTTGCCGGACGCGTTATCTTACTGAGCTCGAATGCGACAAGGTAGCAGACCGCGTGCATTTGTCCTGTTTTCTGAATTTCATTCAGAAGCACAACCCGGAACTAATTACTGTTCTGAAAGCGATGTTCAGGTCCCCGACGTTTCGAGAGGCCCAACAAGAACTAAAGATGGATGAGCGACTCTTTCACCGCGGCCGCCACCGGCTAAACAATCTTTACAGGTGTTTCACTACTGGAGAAGTGGTTCCCCGGCAACGCCGCGTCTATCGAGAACGAGAATGCAGGCTTTAAGGGACTATTTCAGATCATTTTGTACCTTTTCTGATTTGCTATGCACTTAGGCGTGTGTCATGATGATATGCGTGCAAGCATTGCATGATGATAGACGTGCGATCATCATGCCAAAAGGAGACCCAACATGACGCAAAGTGAACTTTTAATCGTGAAAATTCGTGAACTCTTCGAACGTCTCGCAGCGGAAATCGGCACCCTAACCAACACCCGAACTCCTGCGAATGACGCAGCTGCCCGCAGCAAACCCTACCGCGAGCTTCCCGGAGGTCCCCTCAACGAGCACGGAATTTCTGAGATGTATCGCCTTTTCGCGGCCGGACTGACGAGCGAAGAAATCGGACTCGCAATGGGGGTCAGCCTCTCGGGCGTGACGAAGCGGCGAACTCTGTGGCGGCGAAGCGGAGGTAAACCGGTAGCTGGGAGGGTAGGTCAACCCGCATGAAACCCATCAAGGACGCCGTCCAGGAGTTGAACATGTTCATGGAGGGCGAACGTATTTCCTGGACGAGGAGGTCGAAGCCCTTCGGGGAGCGCCGCGGGCCTGTTTACTGAATGAGTTACAGCGGAGTGATATCACTTGAATATCGGAACGCATTTAGTGCAGCATCGTTAAGCAACCATTTAGAAAGCAGACCGATACATGATCCTTGCAGTTGGAAATGTAAAAGGCGGAGTGGGAAAGACCACTCTCGCCGTCAATCTTGCAATTGCATTGTCCCGGCAAGGGCGAGACGTGCTCCTGATCGACGGCGACGAGCAAGGGACCGCCATGGCTTTCACTGAACTTCGCAGTGCCCAGAGGGATGGCAAACCTGGCTATACGGCGGTGGCTCTTCACGGCAAGGCAATCCGCGACCAAACCCGCCAACTAGCACCCAAGTATGCCGACATCGTGATCGATGTGGGTGGGCGGGATACAGGCAGCCTTCGCGCAGCTCTCACCGTTGCCGAGACCGTCATTATTCCAGTGCAACCCCGCAGCTTTGATGTCTGGGGCGTCGATCAGACCGCTGAACTGGTAAGGGACGCGCGGCAGATCAATGAACATCTTCGTGCGTTGGCAGTCCTGAACAATGCCGACAGCCAGGGAAAAGATAATGAGGCCGCAGCCGAGGCCCTGCGCGGTATAGACGGAATTGAGCTCGCCCCGCATGTCATCATTCGCCGGAAAGCTTTTCCGAACGCGGCGGCATCCGGTCTCTCCGTCCTCGAATACGACGATCCGAAAGCCAGCGATGAATTGACCCAGCTTATCGACGTGCTCATGGTTTTCGCGTAGATATCACTTAGCTATCATGGAGATGTACATTGACTATCGCACTGAATCCCAAACGCAATACATTAGCCATCAAAGATTCCAAGGCTGAAGACTTTATTTCCGGGGCAGGTAAGACGGACACCGGGGATGAAATCAGAGACGATAACGGACGCAAGCCGGTCATGGTCCGCATCCCGGCCGATCTTTTAAAGCGGATTGACCAAGCGGCAAGGAAGAAAGCGATCAGTCGCAGCTCCTTCATCGTCTCCAGCATGGCCGATCTGGTGAACGGGGAACGATGAACGGAACCAAGCCCCCACAGGCTCATCCCACTACGGCAGCAAGCAACGAAGTGTTGACGGTTGTAAATGGCTGACACCCATCTCAATAAGCTGCTTGATGCAGCCGTGGAGATCCGACAGAACCCTGACGCTGTTGAGCGAGCGTATATGGCGCGTCAGCTCGTACAGTGCACCTTGCCGCACAGCGACCCAGGCAATGTCCCCCTCTGGAAGCGGACCAATGGCAACCTGA